>DASZZN010000015.1 GCA_035544955.1 Candidatus Dormiibacterota bacterium | reverse complement strand
TTCGGATGGGATAAGTGCTGAAAGCATCTAAGTACGAAGCCCACCTCAAGACAAGGTCTCCCACTGGGTTAACCAGGTAAGACCCCAGCGAGACTAGCTGGTTGATAGGCCGCAGGTGTAAGACGGGCAACCGTTTCAGCTAAGCGGTACTAATAGGTCGAGGGCTTGACCATCTATCTCACTCCTCAGCGCTTCGTGAGCGCAGGAGGTCGATCGCGCAATCTGCGCGGTCCCTAAAGAGCTTTCTTTGCAGCGATCGAAGGAAAAGACTTCGGTGACCATAGCGACGGGGAAACACCTGTTCCCATCCCGAACACAGCAGTTAAGCCCGTCAGCGCCGATGGTACTGGGCTGGCAACGGTCTGGAAGAGTAGGTCATCGCCGAGGTCTTTTTCTTTTGCCCGCAAGACGGCCGGCATTCGAGTCATGCCGGGATGTCATGCCGGGATAATGAAGGCCAATGGCTGGTTGGGCGCGGTGGCTGCGGCCCTCCATCAACTGGCTGCTCGTCTTCATCCCGGCATCGCTGATCGCGGAACTGACGCATCAGCCGTTGCTGACCTTCATCACCGCGGCGCTCGCCATCATTCCGCTGGCCGGCCTGATCGGGCGTGCCACAGACCAGCTTGCTGTGTGCGTCGGACCGCGGCTCGGCGGTCTGCTGAACGCGACGTTCGGGAACGTGACCGAGTTGATCGTTGCCGTCCTGCTGATCGCCGCCGGGCAGTTCGACGTCGTCAAGGCTTCCTTGATCGGCTCGATCGTCGGCAATCTCCTGCTCGTGCTCGGCCTCTCGCTGTTCGTGGGAGGGTTGCGCTGCGGCGAGCAGGCGTTCAGTGCGCGCGCCGCCGGCGTGCATACCGGGTCCCTCGTCCTGGCCGTCGCCGGCCTGGGGGTGCCGGCGCTCCTCATGGCGACGTCGCCGAGGTTAGCGGCCAGCGACCGCGAGATCGTGTCCGCCGGCGTGGCGGCGACACTGATCGTGCTCTATGCGGCCGCGCTCGTCTTCATGCAGTTCACCAGCGCGCATCTCTTTCGCACCCCGGCGTCGAGCGAGCACCCTGAATGGTCCCGAGCCAAGGCGCTCAGCGTGCTGCTGGGTGCGGCCCTTCTGGTCGGGCTGGAGTCAGAACTGCTCGTCTCGGCCCTCAACCCGGCGCTTCAAGCGCTCAAGATCTCCCCGATCTTCGTCGGCCTCATCCTCATCCCCGTCATCGGGAACGCCGCCGAACACGCGTCGGCGGTGTTCTTTGCGATCCGGAACAAGGTCGACGTCACCCTCGAGATTGCGGTCGGCTCGTCCACCCAGGTCGCCCTGTTCGTCGCGCCGGCGATGGTTTACATCAGCCTCCTCATGGGCCGGCCGATGGACTTCGTGTTCACCGGCTTCGAGATCGGCGGCGTCTTCGTGGCCACCCTCATCATTGCTGTGATCTCGCGCGACGGCCACAGCAACTGGTTGGAAGGCCTGCAACTGATCGGCGTGTACGTTATCGTCGCGCTGGCCGCCTTCTTCCTTTAGCCGGCGATCATTTCGCGCCGGACGGTCAGTCGCTCGACCAGGTCGACCTTGACGCGCACGCCAAGCCCCCAACGGGTCGGTACCGGGATCGTTCCTCCGCGCTGCAGGACGAAGGGCGGCTCGACGATGTCCTCCGCCCAATAGCGGTCGCTGGCGGAGATGTCACCGGGCAGGCGGAAATTCGATAGGGTCGCCAGCGCGACGTTGCAGGCGCGACCGATGCCGGTCTCGAGCATGCCGCCGCACCACACGGGCAGACCCGCATTCGCGGCGATGTCATGGATGCGGCGCGACTCGGCGAAGCCACCGACGCGACCGGGCTTGATATTGATCACCTGGCAGGCGCCTAGCTGCACGGCCTGGCGCGCATCCCGGGCGGACTCGATGCTCTCATCGAGGCAGATCGGTGTCCGCAACTGTCGTTGGAGCGTCGCGTGATCGACGAGGTCGCCGCCTTCCAGGGGCTGTTCCAGCATCAACAGCCCGAAGCGGTCGAGCTGCGCCAGGTGGTCGGCGTCGTCGAGGCTGTAGGCAGCGTTGGCATCGGCCATCAGCGTGATCTCCGGGTAGCGTTCGCGGATCGCGCCAATCGCCATCACATCCCAGCCCGGCTCGATCTTGACCTTGATGCGCCGGTACCCCTGGGCCAGGCTCGCGCCAATGCCGTCCAGCAGCTCGTCCACGGTCGGCTGGATGCCAATGCTGACCCCGGTCTCCACCCGATCGCGGACTCCGCCCAGAAACGTTGCGAGCGGCTTGCGCGCATGTTCCGCCAGCGCGGCGGTGAAGGCCATTTCGATGCAGGCCTTCGCCATCTGGTGGCCGCGAACGGGAGCAAAAAGCGTTTCCAGTGTATCGACATTCGCCAGCTCGCGACCGATCACCGCCGGCACTAAGTAGCCCTTCAGGACCTGCCACGCCGTCTCGACCGTCTCGTACGAGTACCAGGGACCTTCGCCCGCCACGCATTCGCCCCACCGCGAGCGCCCGTCGACGTCCAACCGAACGAGCAGGGGGTAGCGATCCTGCTGGACCCCGAAGCTCGTGCGAAACGGCTTCAGTAGGCGCATCTTCAGCACGCGCAATTCGACGCTGTTGATCTTCATTGACTGGGTGCCATGACGTAGGTTCCATCGCGGCGGAAATCGATGGCAACGAGCCCGGCGGCGAGGGCAGCCTCGAAGGCCGCCCGGCTCTCCATCCGCCAGCGCAAGGCGAGCTCGAGGCTTCTCCGTTTGACCTCCTGGAAATCGGGCGGCACACCGATCAGCGTGGTCGTCCGAGGGCCCAGGTCGATATGCTCCCGGACTGGCTCGCCGTTCGTGCCCACGCGCAGCATCACCTCGGGATCAGTCGCTGTGCGTGGCTTCGCACGGCTCAGCCACCACTCGGCCTCGAGCCGATCCGAGGGCAGTCCGCGGTTGAGATCGTCCTCCATCGTCCCGTAGTGGTCGCGATCGTAGAGGCGGGCGATACAGCCGAGGCGATGCAGATTGATGTACGCGTTGCGCGCCTCCAGTGGGTCGAAGGTCCAGGTCACCAGCTCGTATCCCTGTCTCAAGGCATCGTACCGCTGAGCCTGCTTCAAGGCGACCCCGATGCCGCCTCCACGAAACTCGGGGAGGACGCCCAGCTGATGGGAGCACAGGCGCAGCTGGCCATCGCGCATGCCAAGAAAGCCGAAGCAGAATCCGATCAGCCGGTCCTGGGGGAGGAACGCGCCGTGGACAAGGCCACCGTTGTGCTGCATCGTCAGCAGCAGCTCGCGTGGCACCACGTTGCGCTCCGCGGCCCCCCAGATGTCCCGGCTCAGCGCCTCGCAAGCGGCGAACTCGTCGTGCGTGCGCACGAGCCGGATCTCGACTCCCGCCACATCACGCGACGGTGACGGTTGAGCCGACGGCCGATCGCGCGACCCTGATGATCGGGGCGGCACGCGCCACATGCTAACGCGCCGTCCGTGCCGGGTCGCTACGACCTATTTACAGGTCCAGGCGCTCTGACGCCCCGCGTTGTAGAAGACGAGCGCCCCTCGCGCCTGGGCCATCGGGTCCCAGATGTTCTGTCCGGCGAAGTTCGCGTTCCAGGTGGCCGGCATGAACTGGAAGAGCCCGCTGGCACCGCTCGAGCGGTTGACCGCGAGCGGGTTGTAGTGGCTCTCGCAGTTGGCGACGCGTAACGCCCAGCTGAGGCCGGGACTGTTACCGAAGACCGCGTAGATCGCGGCCAGTCCATCCCCGCCTGAGGCGGGCGGGGGTGTGAAGACCGGCGCGGGCGCCGCTGCCGGCCGCGGCGCGGCCGGTGCGGGAGCCGCGGGCGACTGGTCGATTACCGCCGGTGCCGGTCTGTCCTCGAGGGTTGCCGCTTTGGCGACCTCGCGCATTTCCACAGAATTGCGCGCGCGCGCCGCGCCGGTCCATGTGACCGAGGCGGAATATTGCGCGGCGACCACGCGAGTTGGGGTCGGCCGACTCATAAAAGGAACGACGAGCACGAATCCCAGGGCGAGCACCAGCGAATGACCAACAAGATTCACTGAGGGTCGCCGCCGATGCTGAATGACCACTCTCAGTGCGGTTTGAGCGCGCCTCCGGAGGCGCCAGTAACGCAGGACCGCCCGCGCGGCCCAATCGGAGGCCACAAGATCCTGGAGTCTAGCGCTGGTCACCCGCAAGATATGGGCACGAGCCTTTGACACAATACCAATAAACGATGTAACGCTCAAGAAGCCTTCCCTCCGTCACTCGACGACGCCAACCCCTTCCGGTCCGTGGCGAGACGAGAGGAAAGCGATGAACTACAACGAGGCGTAACGGACCGTCGTCCACCCTAACACAGGCGGTGCGCGCCCCGTCAAGTCGCGAGCAGGGTCTCCTCGAGTCGCGACAGCTCTCGTGAGGGTGACTACAGGGCTTCGATCAGGAGCCGCAGCAACTGGGTGCGCTCCAGCCAGCTCTCCACCAGCAGGTGTTCGGAGTCAGCGTGTGCGCCGCCGCCATCCGGTCCCAGGCCATCGAGCGTGGGCACGCCCATGGCGGCCGTGAAGTTGCCGTCACTCGCACCGCCGGTACTGGTCTCGGTCAGGGAGAAGCCGACATCACCCGCCAGGCGCTGCGCCAGTTGCGCCAGCCGGATGACGCCCGGGCCGCGCTCCATCGGGGGACGGTCGACGCCCCCGGTGATGTGCAGCTGCGCTCCCTTAAGACGCGGCCGCAACCCCTGGATGGCGGCGACGATGCGCTCCGCCTCCGAGGCGCGCGTGAACCGCACGTCGATCTCCGCCCGTGCCTGTGCTGCCACGACGTTGGGCCGGGTTCCACCGTGCACCACTCCGACATTGACCGTCGTGCCGCTGGCTGCGTGCGCGAGGGCTTTGAGGGCCAGCACCTGGTGGGCGAGCTCCTCGATTGCGCTGATGCCCTTCTCCGGCTCGACCCCGGCGTGGGCGGCCCGGCCGCCGACCTCGAGCACGAAATCCGCGATGCCCTTGCGGGCGGTTTTGATCGCGCCGCCGCTAGCGGCCGGCTCCAGGACCAGCACGGCGATTGCCTGGCGCGCGGTTTCCTCGATCAACGCCCGCGAGCTCGCGCTGCCGATCTCCTCATCCGAGGTCGACAGCACGACGACCGGCCGTTTGGGCCGCGCATGCTCGAGGGCAAAGGCGGTCTGGACGATGCCGGCCTTCATGTCGTAGCTCCCCGGGCCGGTGACGCGATCGCCGTCGATCCGATACGGCAGGCGTGCCAGCGTACCCTCCTGCCACACGGTGTCGTGATGACACAGCACAACGATCGGCTGGGCGCCGTCACCAACCCTGATCTCCAGGTGGTCGCCGGCGTTCGGGCGCCGGTGCCGGTGGGCGGTGACGCCCGTGCGCTGCCGGAAGAGCTCGGTCACCTCATCCGCACAACCATCGCAGCGCGCCTTGTCGGATGAGGGGGACTCCGCCCGGACGAGGCGTTCCAGGGCGGCGAGCATGGCGGTCCGGTCGGGCCTTTGCATCGGGGTGTCGTCCATGCTAAAACCTAGGCACCATAGGAGGGATCAAGCAATGAGCATTCACGCGCCCGAGGCCGCCAATAAGATCCTGCTCGACGAGGGAGAGATGCCCAAGCGCTGGTACAACATCCAGGCGGACCTCCCGTTCCCCGGTAGCCCACCGCTCCATCCCGCCACCAAGCAGCCAGTGGGTCCCCAGGACCTGGCGCCGCTTTTCCCGATGGAGCTGATCAAGCAAGAAGTCTCGCAGGAGCGCTATATCGACATCCCGCAACCGATTCAGGACGCCCTGCGACTCTGGCGCCCGACTCCGTTGATGCGCGCCACGCGGCTGGAGCGGGAGTTGAAGACCACCGCAAAGATTTACTACAAGTACGAGGGCAGCAGTCCGGCCGGGTCGCACAAGCCGAACACGGCGGTCGCCCAGGCCTTCTACAACAAAGCGGAAGGCACCAAGCGGCTGACGACAGAAACTGGGGCCGGCCAGTGGGGGAGTGCCCTAGCGTTCGCGACCAAGCTCTTCGAGCTGGAGTGCATGGTCTACATGGTCCGTATCAGCTACGAGCAGAAGCCGTACCGCAAAAGCATGATGCACGTCTGGGGCGCAGAGGTCGTGCCCAGCCCATCGGACCGGACGCAAGCGGGCCGGCGGATCCGCGCGGAGAGCCCGGACTCGACCGGCAGTCTGGGGATCGCGATCTCGGAAGCGATCGAAGACGCGGCCTTGAGGGAGGATACCAAGTACTCGCTGGGCAGCGTCCTCAACCATGTGTTGATGCACCAGACCATCATCGGAGAGGAAGCGCAGCTGCAGATGGAGCGGGCGGGCGCGACGCCGGATGTTGTGGTCGGCTGCGTCGGTGGCGGCAGCAACTTTTCGGGATTGGCGTTTCCATTCCTGCGCGACCGGATCCAAGGCCGCAGCAAAACGCGCTTTCTGGCGGTCGAGCCGGCAGCTTCTCCCTCGATCACGCGCGGCAAGTACGCCTACGACTTCGGGGACACGATTGGAATGACGCCCTTACTCAAGATGCACACCCTCGGGCACGCGTTTGTGCCGGATGGCATCCATGCGGGAGGGCTTCGCTACCACGGGATGGCGCCACTCGTTTCGGCGCTCGCCGACCATGGCTTCATCGACGCCGTGGCCTACCCGCAGCGCACCGTCTTCGATGCGGCGGTGCAGTTCGCCCGCACGGAGGGCACGATTCCAGCGCCGGAGACGGCACACGCCATCCGGGCCGTCATCGACGAGGCGGTCAAGGCTCGCGAACATGGTGAGTCGCCGACCATTCTCTTCAACTTCAGCGGTCACGGACTGCTCGACCTGGCCGCGTATGACGCCTACTTCGCGGGCACCCTGTCCGACGTCACGCTCTCGGAGGCGCGCATCCAGGAAATGGTCGCCGCGCTATAGAAACAAAGGGAAGGAACCCAGCCGGTTCCTTCCCGTCGTTTTGATCAGTGTTTGCCGCCCTCTCGGCCGATGGCGGCCATCCGGTTGCGATCCTGGCTGGACGCCTCGCCACCCTTGCGGCCGGCCGCACGGGCTTCTTCGGAAGAGAACTCGTGCGCGGATCCCTTCTCGTGCGCGGCTTTGCCGCCTTTGCTCCCCGCTTGCCGGGCTTCCTCGGGGCTGAACTCATGCGCCGACCCCTTCAGGTGCGCCGCCTGGCCGCCTTTGCTGGCGATTTCCCGTTGCTTTGCTTCATCCATGGAACCGAAGCCCCGCTTGCCGCTTGCTGGCATTTTTCGCCTCCTTTGAACTGGACGTGGCACGGGACGTCTGCACAGAGGAACATCAGGCCCGCGAGTCGCTAGCTGCTAACGACGATATCAATTTAGCTGACATGGCGGGCTGGCTGTCAAGCCGGGATTCGCAGAAGAGCACAAAAACAGGGCCTCGCGGTCGAGGCCCTGTTTGCAAAAGGATGACTGAGGGAACGTCCCGGGTCAGTACCCCGCGGGCTCTCGTCCGCTGAAAAAAGCGCGGACGCGTTCGCCGAAGTTTGCTCGTGGCCGGTAGGGCGCGGTGCGAGAACGATCGGCAACCGTCCCTGCCGCCGCCGGCTCACGGCTGGTGTCCTGGTAGGCGGGCGTCGCGTCTGGCGCGGGCGTTTCCACGGTGCCGCGGTCACTCGCGGCGCCGTCACTCGTTGCCGCCACACCACGATCCTTTCCACGCAGCTCGCTGCGGACGCGGGCATTCTCTTCGCGCAAGCGCTGGTTTTCGTGGCGAAGGTCGTTGATCGTCGATTCGCGGGTGGTGACCCGCTTGCGCATCGAGCCGACTCGCACGCCATGAACCAGGCCGGAGTACAGCATGTAGAGCACGAACAGCCCGACGATCACCGCGGCGGTCGCCACGACAGGGACCCAGTCCGGCACGGCGGACCAATGCCACTGCCAGAGCGTCACATCGTGCGTGCCCGTGTTCTCCGTCGCGTACAGACCCACCGCGGCGGCGGCCAGGACCAGGAGGATCAGGAATAGGATCATTTGCCACTCCCTTCAGTGATTGTTGTTAACAGTATGGGTATAATGTTACCTGACAGCCACTGCTGGGTCAAGGTGCCAGATCAACCTGACTGGGTGGCGAGATCAGCCCGCTCGACCGTTAAGGCAGGGGGTCGCGGAAGTCCCGCAGGGCGGCCGCGGCCAGGAAGGCGGCAGCCAGCGCCAGGGCCGTCAGCCGGAGCGACGGGACAACCCATCCCGGGGCGTCGGTGAGGCTGAGGGTCAGCGTGGCGCAGAGCGACGCGCACAGGCCGGCGATCAACCAGAGTGGCCAACGCCGGCGCCCAGGCCAGGCGACCAGGATGCACAATAGAAAGGCGACCAGGATGAAACCCCCCACCATCCTGGTCGCCATCGGAGCACCCCCCAAGTCGAACGGCGCCCCCACTGGCAACAGCCTACGTGGCGGCCGCGCCCGCCGCTATCCCCCAGGGTGATGAAAGATGTGGCTCACACGGTTCCAACCAGGGGAGGCCGAATGGGGGAGGGAAGGTTTTCTAGATCAGATTCTGTCGCGACGCGGCCGCCACAACCTCGGCCCGGTTGCGAGCGTTGAACCGCGTCAGCAGATTTTCGACATGGGTCTTGATCGTGTTCTCGCTGAGGTGGAGATGACCGGCGATCATCGAATTCGAGTAGCCCTCGGAGACCAGCTGGAGAACCTCTTGCTCGCGAGGCGATAGCCGGACGGCCGGGACCGCACCGCTTGTCACTGGCGTCTCCACCATCAGCGCCGCTGGGCTTCCCGGTGGTTGCGGCAGCACGCCCCCGATCACGATCCGGTCATAGGCCGCCAGGATCGCGCCGGCCACGACCATGATCAGGCTCCACAACAACACGTCCTGTGCCCCAAAGCCCGTGTGGTAGACAGCCTGGAGCGCGCCATGGAGCGCGATCATGCCGACGACAAAGATGCCAACGCAGAGCATGGCGCCTTCGGCGCCGTCATAGGCGACCATCCAGACGATCAGCAGGATGTAGGCCGCGTAGATGCTCGTGCTCTCGTGGACGCCACCAAAGACGAAGAGCACCAGGAAATAGCTGACGGTATCCAGCAACGTTAGGGCCCGGCCGATCCGAAGGATCGAGCGGTCATCGGCTTTCGAGATGGCGATCATGCCCCAGGAGTTGTACACCGTCACCCACACGAGGACCAGAGCCAGCCCGACGGCGGACTTGGGCGGTACGACCAGGGACAGGACCGCAGCGAATAACAGCCCTGGCCAGCGCACCACCGTTCCCAGCAGGGCGAGCTGACGGATCGACGTCGCACTTAGGCGCGGGCGCTCGGCGGCATCGAGTCCAAGGAACGAGAGCGTCCGCATTCCCCGACCTCCGCCCTGCCCCCACAGGGTGGCCTCATTCTACCGACGCTCCAGCGACCCGTAAAGACCGGGCGAGAATCAGTCGGCGATGAGCGTGCGAACCGTCCCGGTCGCCCGGTCGGCCATGGCGATCCGGTTGTTGTTCGTGTCCGCGATGCAGGGGCCATTCACCCCGGCGCAGACGCCGTCGGGCTCTCGGAACGAGGCCGACGTGCTGAGCCCATCGGCGCGACCGGGGGCCCCGCTGCCCAACCAGGTCGTCACCGTGCGGCGTCGCGGCTCGAGGCGCTTGATCTTGTGGTTGTAGCTGTTCGCCAGCCACAGGACCCTGTCGCCGGCCGTGATCCCGAGCGGATGCTGCAGGCGGACGGCATCGCCTTCACCATCCTGGTCGCCGAAGACGAACAGGTCCTCTCCGACGATGGTGCTCACCAGCCTCGACCGAAGGTCAGTAGAACGTCCAGAAGTCGATGATCGCCAGCCGGCCGCACAGATCGCGATATGCAGCAGCTGCGTGACGTTGATCCAGTCGAGTCCTGCCGGGAAATTGGGCGCCCGCACCGTGCCGGCGAAGGAATGAGGCGCCATCGATTGATTAGTACGGGCGACGTGACCCTAGTCGCCGATGTGGGCCGCGGGAATGGTCCCCATCCGGCCGCGACGGTAGTCATCGAAGGCCTGCGCCAGCTCCTCGTGCGTGTTCATCACAAAGGGGCCGTACCAGGCGACCGGCTCGCCAATCGGCTTGCCGCCGAGGACCAGGACATCGAGGTTGGGTGAACGGCTTTCCTGGGCGAGGTCGGCGCTAAGGCTGACCACGTCGCCTGCGCCGAACGCCGCCAACTGTCCGGTGCCGATCGGCGCCCGCGTTGCCCCCACGGTTCCCCGGCCGTTGAGGACGTAGGCCAGACCGTTGAAGTCGCGGCGCCAGGGAAGACGCAGCTCGGCCCCGGGATTGATGGTCGCGTGCAGCAGGGTGATCGGCGTGTGGGTGACGCCGGGCCCGCGATGGCCGGCGACGTCGCCCGCGATCAGGCGCACCAGCGCCCCGCCGTCATGCGAGGCGAGCAGGGTGACCCGCGTGGCGCCGATGTCCTGGTAGCGTGGCGGCGTCGACTTCTGGCCGGAGGGAAGGTTGACCCAGAGCTGGATGCCGTGGAAGAGACCGCCGCTCGCGATCAGGGCCTCGGGCGGCCGTTCGATGTGAAGGATTCCGGCGCCGGCCGTCATCCATTGGGTCGCGCCATTCGTGATCAGACCGCCCCCGCCGGTGGAATCCTGGTGTTGAAAGGTCCCGTCGATCATGTAGGTGACGGTCTCGAACCCACGATGCGGGTGCCATGCCGTCCCCTTCGGCTCGCCCGGTCCGTACTCCACCTCGCCCATCTGGTCCATGTGAATGAAGGGGTCGAGATCGCGCTGGTCGAGGCCGTAAAAAGCGCGCCGGACGGGGAAGCCCTCGCCCTCGAGCCCCTGGGGCGCCGTCGTGATGGCGAGCACGGGACGCTCGATGGTGTTGGCCCGGTCGGACTCCGGGATTCGGGCCAGCGTCAGGATGTTGTCGACGGTTACGGCGGGCACTGCACCACTAGTAACCGCGCGCCGCCAGCCGCTATTCCGGAAGCGTTTTTAGTGGCCGATCCGAGCGGTCGACCGCACCGGCATCGAGTAGAGCAGCGTCACGTACGCGGCCATCGCCAGCGCGAAGCCGACCGCCATCAGCATCGAGCTGAAGTCCTCGTGATAGTTCAAAAGCTACCGCCGTTGAAGCCGGCACCGAGCACACCGACGAAGCCGAGGGCCGCGAGCGTGATCCGTCCGCCCCCGCGCAATGGAATCGCCTGCACCAGCGTGCCCAACGCCACGAGTACCAGCATCAGACCCAACGCCGCGTGCAGCGTCAGCCACAGGCCGCCGTGGAGGATCGCCCAGCTGACGCTCGTGACCACTCCGCCGAAGTACTCCGGCGGATTCGCCCCCGGATGGTCGCCGGGAATCTTCACGAACAGGTTGACCGTCATGCCGAGCAGAAACTGAACGATGAGCATCGCCAGTGCGACGCCGAGCATGCGGCGAAAAGCGGCTTCCTTCGTGGCGTGCTCTCGTCTGAGCCAGCCTAGCAGGCGGTGCCTCCGGGGTTCGTTGCGCTAACGTCAGCAGCGATGAAGGTCGGCGTGATGCTCGAGGGCCAGGAGGGGTTGACCTGGGAGCGCTGGTTTCGGATCGCTGATCGTGTCGAATCGCTCGGCCTCGATTCGCTGTGGCGCTCGGATCATTTCTTCAGCCTGATGGGGGAGCCGCAGCGGCCGGCGCTCGAGTGCTGGACCTCGTTGACTGCGGTCGCCCAACGCACGCAGCGGATCCGGTTCGGTCCGCTGGTGAGCCCGATGACGTTTCGACATCCGGCGCTACTCGCCCGGATGGCCGCGGCCGTCGACCTCCTCTCCAGCGGCCGGCTGGTTCTCGGCGTCGGCGCTGGATGGAACGTCGCCGAGCACGAGGCATTCGGGATCGGACTTCCGCCGCTGAAAGAACGCTTCGATCGTTTCGAGGAGGGGATCGCCGTCATCAAGGCGTTGTGGACCGGCGGACCGGTCGATCTCGACGGTCGGTACTACCCGCTGCGCGGCGCGGCGGCGTACCCCCGCCCATTACAGCGTCCCGCGCCGCCGATCTTGATCGGAGGTGACGGCGAGGTCCGGCTGCTGCGCATCGTGGCTGCCAACGCCGACGAATGGAACAGTCATGCGCCGGGTCCCGAGGTCTATCGCGTCAAGCGCGCGAAGCTCGAGGAACACTGCCGCGCGGTCGGCCGCGACCCAGCGGCGATACGGCGTTCCTGGATGGGCGGCATTTTGATCGGCCGCGACGCGGGCGAGGTTGCAGAGAAAGGCCGCTGGATGCAATCGTTCCTCGGCGCGCTGTCCGCCGTGCCGCCGGCCACCGCACCCGATGAACTGCGGCGACGCAGCTGGATTGTGGGGACACCGGATCAGGCGGCGTCGCAGCTCGAGGTCTGGTCGGCGCTCGGCATCGAGCGCGTGATGTTCCAGTGGTACAACCTCGACGATCTCGACGGACTAGCCCTCCTCGCCGAGCTCAACCGAAATTGATCATCACGTTCTTGAGCTGGGTGTAGTTCGCCAGCGCCTCAACGCCTTGCTCGCGCCCAAAACCGCTGCGCTTGTAGCCGCCGAAGGGCAGGCCGATGCTGCCCTCGACGCTGTAGCTGTTGATGCGCACCTGCCCCGACTTGACCGCCGTAGCCACCGTGAGCGCCTTGCTCAAGTCCCTCGTCCAGACTCCTGTGACCAACCCGTAAGGCGTGCCATTGGCGATGGCGATCGCGTCGTCGATCGAACGGAACGTCGTCACGGTCAGCACCGGGCCGAAAATCTCCTCCTGCTCGAGGGCGGTGCCGCGCGCGACGCGGTCGAGCAGCGTTGGCTCGATGAAGTAGCCGGCGGCGAGCTCGGGGGTGTCCGCGCGGCGGCCACCGGTGAGCGCGGTCGCGCCATCCCCGGCGCCGGCGTCGATGTAGCCCAGGACCCGCTGCATCTGCCGCTCGCTTACGACCGGGCCCATATCCGGGTTATCCAGGCCGCGGCCCAGGCGGATCTTCTTGATCCGCGTGCTGAGTACCTCGACGAAACGGTCATGCGCCGACTCCTCGAGCAAGAGTCGAGTCGGCGCAGTACAGGTCTGCGCGGAGTTCTGCATCAACGTCGTCGCCGCGGAGGCGGCGGCGCGCTCGAGGTCGGCATCGGCAAACACGATATTCGCTGACTTGCCTCCGAGCTCGAGCGTGACCGGCACCACGTTGTCGGCGGCGGCCTTCATGATCGCGATCCCGGTCGGGACGGAGCCGGTGAAGGTGATGTGGTTGATTCCCGGATGGGAGGCGAGCGCGGCCCCGGTTTCTCGCCCGCCCGTCACCACATTGAAGACGCCGGTCGGAAGACCGGCCTCGATCGCCAACTCCGCAAGCTTGATCACGCTGAGGCCCGCTTCTGCCGCTGGTTTTGCGACGACCGTGTTGCCGCACGCGAGCGCCGGCGCGATCCCTCGCGAGGCAAGGCGGAGCGGATAGTTCCAGGGAACGATCTGGGCCGAGGTGCCGAGCGGTTCGCGAAGGGTGAAGTCGACGAAGCCGGCTCCCAGCGGAATGCTCGAACCAAAGACCTTATCCGCGACCCCGGCAAAGAACTCGAAGTAGCCGGCGGCCGCGGCCACGTCGTCCTCGGCCTGGCGCAGCGGCTTGCCGACGTCCAGGCTCTCCAGCTCGGCGAATTCGTGACTGCGCTCGCGCAGCAGGCCGGCGAGACGATTCAGAATACGAACCCGGCGCGCCGGGGGCAGCCCGGCCCATCCGCCCTCGAACGCCGCGCGCGCCGCTCTGACCGCGCTGTCGACGTCGCCTGTGTCTCCCTGCGCGACGGTGGCAAACGCCTCGGCCGTCGCCGGATCGATCGCAGCGAAGGTTGCGCCCGATCGTGCCCAGGCCCGTTCGCCGTCGATGAACATGCGGCCATCGACCGCGGTGGTCTTCACATCTGTAGCCTACCGTTCCTCTCCTGAATTCATTTCCTCCTTTTCGGACGTCTCAGGTGTGAAACGGCTGATTTTCGGGAAAAACCTCGTTGTATTCGGTCACGGGCTAGCAAAAGGAGCGAGTCCATGCGCACGACGGTCGAGGCAAACCCAGATCTTTCCTTGACCCCTTCCGACCCGGCAGCGTCCGGCGCTGTTACCACCGCCCCGATGGTTGCGCTCGATCCGCAAACGACGGCTCGTCTCGACGCGGCCGTGGGCACCTACCTCGATGCCCTGCTGGCGGCTGACCCGCGTTCGGAGGCCTTCAAGAAGAAGGTCGACGGCATCCACGCGCTCGGCAATGAGGAAATCAAACAGTCCGCGAGCGTTTCCAACCGAATGCTCGATCGCCCCGTCGGCGCGCTCGCGCGCGGGCAGGACAAGTCCTCGGTCTCGAGCGCCCTGCTCCAACTGCGGCGTACCGTTGAAGACCTCGACCCGTCGGATCGTGGGCTGCTCGACCGCCGCCGGCTGTTCGGAATCCTGCCGATGGGCAACCGGCTGCGCGACTACTTCGGTAAATACGAGTCGGCCCAGGGCCACCTCAACGCCATCGTGCAGGCGCTCTACCGAGGCCAGGATGAGCTCCTCAAGGACAATGCGGCGATCGAGCAGGAGAAAGTCAACCTCTGGGCCGTGATGGATCGTCTCAAGCAATACCTCTACCTGGCCCGCACGCTCGATACCGCACTGGACGCTCGCATCCGGGAGCTGCAGGACAAGGACCCTGATCGGGCGAAGACGTTGCGCGAGGACTGCCTCTTCTACGTACGCCAGAAAACCCAGGATCTCGCGACCCAGCTCGCCGTCAGCGCCCAGGGGTACCTGGCACTGGAGCTGGTTCGCAAGAACAATCTCGAGCTGGTCAAGGGCGTCGATCGCGCGACCACGACCACCGTATCGGCGCTGCGCACGGCAGTGATGACGGCGCAGGGCCTCGTCAACCAGAAGCTCGTGCTCGACCAGATCGGCGCGCTGAACCAGACCACCGCCGGCATGATCGAGGGCACCTCGGCCATGTTGCGTCAGCAGTCTGCCAGCGTCCATGAGCAAGCGGCGAACGCGACCGTCAGCATCGAGAAGCTGCAGGCGGCCTTCGCCAATATCTACGCCACCATCGACACCATCGACGCCTCCAAGCTCGAGGCGCTGGAAACGATGCGGCAGACGATCGATGCGCTCTCCAGGGAGGTGGCCCGCGCCCAGGAATACCTGGAGCGGGCGCATGAGGCGCCGGCCACCGAGCTTGCGCCAATCCCGGAGGAGCTGAAGCTGCCGGTGCGCACGCCGTAGCACGGGGGAGGCCTGTGAGAAGCGCCATCGCGCCGTACCGTTCGTCACTGCCCGCGTCCGCTCCCGGGCGCGGGCTAGTGTCCTACTTGACGAGCCGCCGCAACCTCGCCGGTTCGGCGCTCGCGCTAGTGGGCGCCGGGCTGGCCCTGGCTGATCCGGTCGGAGCGCAGGGTCTGCTGCTGGTCGCCGGCCTCTACCTGGCCGGCGCCCTGTCCGTGCGCGGTCACCCGCGCGTCAGTCGGTTCGGATTCGATCCTCGTCGGGTGCAAAAGTCGCTGGCCGAGCAGATTGGCGCGGCGGCGGGGCGGGTTCCTCCGCAGGTGCTGACCCGACTGCAACGGATCGAGCTCACGATCCGCACCGAGATCCTCCCCCGCCTCGATTGCCTACCGCTGGGCGCGCCCGAGCTCTACCTGGTCGAGCGGACGGCTTCGGATTACTTGCCGACGGCCGTGGAGGCGTACCTTCGTCTTCCGAACGGCTACGTTTCGTCCCAACCGGGCAGCCACGGCCGCGCTGCGCTCGATGTGCTGGTCGAGGAGCTCGACTTCCTCGATGCCGAGATGCGCCAGGTCGCGGAAGTCGTCCACCGCAGGGACATGGACCGGCTGCTCGCGCATAAGCGATTCCTGGTCGACCGGTTTCGGAGCGAAGATGCCCAGGTCTGACAGTCCGGTTCTCCGGCTAAGCTTGAGACATGGCTCAGCCGGTTGACCTATCGCCCCTGCAGCGCGAACTCGATAATCTGCGCCTGCAGCTCTGTCACTGCAACAACGCCGGCACCTGCCTCGGGTGTCAGGGCGTCGAGATGCTCCGGCAGCAGGCGACGATGATCGTGTCGGCGGCGACCCAGCCGGTGCTGTTGCAGGTCGCCCAGGAGACGCAGGCCAAGGAGCTCGTCAAGCAAGTGCAGGAGATGCAGGAGCGACTGCTTCGTGATCCGGAGGCCGCCAAAGCCCTGGAAGAGTTACTGAAGTATTTTCAAGAGCCGCCCCAGGAAACGAACCACTAGGCCGTCGCGGGCATCGCGGTGACGACCACCCGCTGGGTGTCGACCCAGTTCGGCCAGCAGGTGAAGAGGGTGAGCCGGACGTCGTTGGTTGGCTGCAGGATCTGCACCGCGGTCGGGGCCACGATCGTGCGGGCGGTCACGTGGTACACGACGGGCGAATCGCCGGCCAGCGCAACGTCCACCTCGTCGCCCGCCTTCAGGTCTTTGAGGCTGGCGAAGACGCTGCCCTCGATGTCGTCATGACCGTAGAGCACGGCGTTGCCGGTCCCGATGGGGGAGGAGAAGGCGTAGTGGGTCACCGAGTAGCCTTTGGCGATCAACATGTTGCCGCGGGTGTCGACACCCCGGTCGAAGATCGGGGCGCTCTTGATGCCCAGCCTCGGAATCGACAGGTAGGCGACGATCTGGCTGGGGCCGGCGCCCGTGCTGTTGGTGTTGGGAAGGAATCGCGGATGCTGGTGAGGCGGCGATAGGGGATCGCCCAGGGCCGGGATCGGCTGCGTGGCCACCTCCGACGAACCAAGGCGTATCAGGCCGCTCGCGGGGAGGGCGCTCGCCATCAGCGCCAGGCCGATGGCAATCAGCAATCCCGCTATCAGGTTTCGCTTCATCGCTCCCATCATAGTCAGGCGAAACCTGAATCCTGTCAAGACGGGGCGTCGCCCCACGCGAGTTGCGCCGAAGGTGCCATACGAGCGTTTGACGGGGCGTCGGCCCACGCGAGTGGCGCCGAAGGTGCCATACGAGCGTTTGAGACGTCAGAGGGCGCCGGCAATTTCACGGCGCCCTCTGGTCGAACGAGCGGTCTTCCTACGCCGCCTTGCGGGCCGACGTCCGGGTGTAGGCCTCGCGGACGGCCTTGGGGAACGACCAGCGCGGTTTCTTCGACGCCGGGCGCGCCTTCAGCATGATCGACTCGCCGGTGAAGGGATTGGTCCCTTTCCCTGCCTTGCGGGCTTTGACGTCACGCGATGCGAGGGCCCCGATCTCGGGGAAACGTACGCGCATGCCGCGGGCGCCTGCCGCGACGGCCGCCTCGAACGCATCCTTAACAGCCCAGCTGAGGTCCGACTTCTTGACCTTGTGGCCCTTGTCCGTGAGATTCTCGTGTACCAGGCTGACGAACGTCGACGCTGTCCATTTTTGAGTTTTCGCCATCGTGTCCTCCGTCTTGGAAATCCGGTGGGCCAGGGGCCCTATCGTGGGTTGCAAACGGACCCGAGGCTGAAAACGTGCGTTATTCCGGCGAAATTGCAGAAAATGAGCCGGATGCCCGCGTTGCACTTTGAATGTCACCTCGAGTCGGACCAGGACGCCTGCTTCATCCGCGTCCCGCCCGAGGTGATGACGGCGCTTGGCGATAAGAAGCGCCTGCCGGTCAAGGTGACGATCAACGGCTATACCTACCGCACCACCGTTGCGGTCTACAGCGGGAAGTTCTATCTCGGGGTCCGGCGGGAGATCCGCGAAGCGGCGGGCGTCACGGCCGGCGATCGGCTCAAGGTGGGCCTGGAGTACGACGCCGATCTTCGGACGGTGGATCTGCCCGACGCGCTGCGGGTGGCGCTCGAGGCGGACGCCCCGATGGCCGCCGCGTTCGAGAAGCTCTCCTACACGCGGAAGAAGGAGTTCGTCCAGTGGGTGACCGGGGCCAAACGTCCGGAGACCCGGCGGCGACGGATGGAGCAGGCGCTGGCGACGCTGCGGGCCCGGCCAGGACGGCGCTGACGGCTCAGGCGGCCTTGCGTTGCCGCAGCGAGTAGGCGATCCGGTTGTCGAGCAGCCATTCTTCCTCGAGGGCCAGGATGCTCAGGAGCAGCTCTTCGTGGATGTCCTCGAGCTCGCGGCGCCGCGCGATTCCCTCCGCATCCAGCGGCTGTGGAACGAGCGCCTCGAACTGCTGGGAGGCATCCATTGCTGAGTCACATCCTTCTAGCCTCCGTTCTAGCGCGACAGTATTAAGGGCAGATTTAAGATCCGCGGATCTGCTGATCCGCCGCAGCACTGTACCGGGCCCGTCACCGGGTTGTTTTACTCCGACGGTCGGGTCGCCGTCGGTGCCTTGATCGCCCGTTCGCGGATCACCTTTTTGTCGAATTTCCCGACGCTGGTCTTGGGGATTTCATCGACAAAGCGCACCTCGTCCGGTAGCCACCATTTCGCCACCAGCGGCTCGAGGAACTGCAGAATCTCAGCCTCGGAGACGGCCCCTTTGAACTCGGGCTTGGCGACGACGTAGGCGACCGGCCGTTCCTGCCACTTCGGGTGCGGCACGCCGATCACCGCCGCCTCCAGCACCTTGGGGTGGCCCATGATGGCCGACTCCAGCTCGACCGATGAGATCCACTCGCCGCCGGATTTCACTAGGTCCTTGGTGCGGTCGACGATCTGGGCGTAGCCTTCGAGATCGACGTTGGCGACGTCGCCCGTGCGAAGCCAGCCGTCCTGGGTGAAACGTTCGGGGTCGACGCCGCGGTAGTAGCTCGAGGTCACCCAGGGGCCGCGTACCTGGATCTCGCCGACGCTCTTGCCATCCCACGCGACGGGCTCGCCGGTATCCACGTTGGCGAGGCGGAGCTCGACACCGGCAATCGGGAGTCCCGCCTTGAGCCGGACCTGCCGGCGATCGGACTCGGGCATGTAGCTCTTCATCGTGGCAACCGCCGCGACCGGCGACGTCTCGGTCATCCCCCATCCCTGGTTGGTATCGATGCCATGGCGGGTCAGGCCGTCGTAGAGGCCGGCGGGGAGGGCCGATCCGCCAACGAACATCCGGAGCCCATCGAGATTGGTCCCGGTCTTGTCCAGGTGTTGCAGCAGGGCGATCCAGACGCTGGGGACGCCGGAGCTGAAGGTGACCTTCTCCTCGCGGAACAGCTCGGTGAGGCTGACCGGATCCAGAAACCGATCCGGGAAGACGAGCTTGGCGCCTAGCATGGTGGCCGCATACGCCAGGCCCCAGGCGTTGGCGTGGAACATCGGCACCACTGGCAGGATGCTGTCCGACTCCGCGAGGCCGATGCCACCGCCAATCGCGATCCCAAACGAATGAAGAACCGAGGACCGGTGGCTGTACACAACCCCCTTCGGCTTCCCGGTCGTGCCCGACGTGTAGCACATGGCGGCCGCGTCGCGCTCGTCCAGGACGGGCCAGTCGTAGACCGTCGGTCTACCGCTGATGAGTTCCTCGTACGACGCGGCGGGTGTGAGCTGTCCGTCGGGTGAGGGGTCATCGGCCATCACGATGAACTGCTTGACGCCCGTCAGCTTCTTGGCGACGCGCTGCAGCGCCGGCACGATCGAGGCGTCGACGAAGATGACCTTGTCGTCGGCGTCGTTGATCACGAACTCGAGGTGTTCGGGAAAGAGCCGCGGATTCAAGGTGTGCAGCACAGCGCCCGAGCAGGGCACCGCGAAATACAGCTCCAGGTGGCGGTAGTTGTTCCACGCCAGGGTACCGACCCGGTCCCCTGGGCCGATTCCCAGCTCTCGGAGCGCGTGGGCCAGCTGGGCCACCCGGCGCCCGAAGTCGGCATAGGTGTAGCGATGACGGCCGGTTTCCCGCCGGGTCACGATCTCCTTCTTGGGAAAGAGGGTGGTCGCCCGCCAGAGGAAGTGCTGGAGCGTCAGGGGAAAGTCGGGCATCGTGCTACGCATCGAGTGGAACCCTCCTTCGGCCGGTTTTGGCCGTCGCAATACTTCCCATGATATGCTTGATCGCGGGCGGAGTCAGCCCGGTCATGGCACGCCCAGGAAACGCAAGTCGACCGGGGATAACTTTGCGAAGGAGCTAGCGACAGACGTGGCGCAGAACGGCACGATCAAGCGATTGGTGATGGATCGCGGTTTCGGATTCTTGAGCGGCGAGGACGGCAAGGAGTATTTTTTCCACCGGTCGTCCGTCGAGGGCTCGTTCGAGGGGTTGCAGGAGGGGCAGAAGGTCAGCTTCGACGTCGAGGCATCAGCTCCCAAGGGGCCGCGGGCCTCGCGGGTGCGCGTCGCCTAAAGACTCACAAACCCAGAATCCAGAAGGCCCGGGCGCGAGCCCAGGCCTTTTTGTTTTCTTACCGCTTTAACGCGCGGACGAACGCGCTGCCGATTTTTCCTGAACCGTCCGCTAAGCCGGCTTCGCCCGGTCCAAAGCTGTTGGTGATTTCGATCTCGACGGCGTAGAAGCCCGCGTCGAGTACGGCGGCGCGATAGGCGTCGACGGGGATCGTGCCCGCCACGCAGCCGGCCCAGGCATCCATTGCCGATTTGACATGCGCTGGCAGCGGCTCCAGCTCGACCATGTCGGAGACGGCGAGCCGCCCGCCAGTCTTGAGGACGCGAAATGCCTCTCTCAGCACCGCCGTCTTGTCGGCGGCCAGGTTGATGACGCAATTAGAGATGACGACGTCCACCGCGGCGCCCGGGAGCGGAATCGCCTCGATGGTGCCTCTGAGGAAGGTCGCATTCGCGACGCCCGCTCGGGCCTTGTTTTCGTTGGCCAGTGCCAGCATCTCGTCGGTCATGTCAACGCCGTAAGCATGACCGCCGGGGGATACCCGCCGCGCCGAGAGGAGCACGTCCAGGCCGGCGCCGCTCCCGAGGTCCAGCACGATCTCTCCGGGATGGAGCTGCGCGAGCGCCGTCGGGTTGCCGCAGCCCAGGCTGTCGCCGAGGGAAAGCCCGAGGTCGGCGACCTCCGCTTTCGAGTACTCGTCGGCGCCGATCGGGCCGCTGGCCGCATCGGACCCGCCACAACAGCTCGAGTCACAACAGCTTCCCCCATCGCGTAACTTGATCGCGGTCTCCGCGTACTTGGCTCGGACGGACTCCTGAATCGTATCCATGATCCCTCCCGGGAGTGATTGATGGTTGTCGATGGAAGCCTAGCAAACCCATAGACAGTTGTCAATGGAACTGGTAGACTGCGATGGTGAAAGCTGCGCTCTCCGAACGTGTCAAGGGCGTCTGCTGCCCGCCCGCGATGTCGATGACCGTCGCGAAAGTCGATCAGTCGGTGGAGGTACTGAAGGCACTCGCCGATCCCACGCGGCTGCAAATGATCAGTATCCTGAAGCACTCGCCGGAGCCGGTTTGCATCTGCGACTTCACGGCCGCGTTCGATTTGAGCCAGCCGACGATCTCGCATCACATGGCGAAGCTGCGCGAAGCCGGTCTGGTCGAGGTCAGCAAGGGCGGGATCTGGGCCTACTATCGGCTGGCCGGCCGCCTCGAACCCAAGACCCGCGCGCTGCTCGACGTCCTTACCTGAGGCTGCGATGGCGCGGGTGCTGTTCGTCTGCAAACAGAATGCCGGGCGGTCGCAAATGAGCCAGGCGCTTTTCGAACGGATTGCCAACGGTCGGCACGAGTCTCTCTCGGCGGGCACCCGACCGGCCGAGCACGTGCACCCGGTCGTCGTCGCGGCGATGCGCGAGCAGGGGATCGATCTTTCGGCGCGGCGACCGCAGAAGTTGACCGACGAGCTGGGCGAGTGGGCTGACGTGGTGGTGACGATGGGGTGCGGAGACGAGTGTCCCTACATCCCGGGAAAAAAGTACGTCGACTGGGATCTGACGGATCCCGCGGACCAGCCGCTGCATGCAGTGCGGGCCATCCGCGATGACATCAGCACGCACGTCAAACAGCTCGCGCGAGATCTCGATTCTTCGAGCGTGGGGTCAGGCTAAGGCAGCCAGATCTCCGACGCGGACTGGACATCAGTGATCCACCAGCGGCCGTCGATGTCGACCAGCGTGTAGTGGTAGTAGCCGAGGAAGCGGTGGGTGGTGCGGCGCCCCAGGCCGACGCCTTTTTCGGCATCTGGCACCAGGCGGTAGATCCACTCCTCCTTGGTCGTGACGTTGACGTTCTGCGGACTGGCCTCCAGACCGTAGGCCGACAGCTCGACCTTCCCGATTTGCAGATAGGCGGTGTAGGAAACGTCGAGGACCTCGCAGGTGATGTCGAGGCGCGCCGCGGGGAACGACTCGAAGTCCCCGGAAAGGTCGTGCGCCACCTGGGAGAGCATGGGCTCCAGGTAGACCTCGCGAAGCACGTCGGCGTCGCGGTTGTTATAGGCCTGCTGGTTGAGCTTGATCGACCGCAGGACGGTGTCCTTGATCGCCGAGACGTTGAAGGCCGTCTCTCGCTGCACGTGTAGAGAGTAGCAAAGGGGCAACCAACATTCCCGGCGTTCGTGAGACGCGACGTTCCCGTAAACCTTTGTAAAGCTGGTCGCGGCAGCGCGGCCCGGCCGGGCCGTAGTGCGAAGCAATGCCCTCGATCCGCGTCGAATCAATGCGCGCACTGTGACGAAAGAGGGCCTCACAACACGGCGGTATCTACCATCCAACTCCCGGGTCCGGTTCAACTGGCGGCTCTGGGTGGTCTTGGGCGCCCTCACGGAGCTCTTCCTCATCTACGTGGCACGCTGGTGGGCGCCCTCGCCGGTCACCTACTTCCTGGCGGTCCTCTTTCTGCCGGTCATGGTGTTGACCGGCTTCTGGTCCTTTAAATACTTCAAGCTGGTCCAGCAGAACCTCGAGCTCTCCCGCCGCGCCGACCAGAACCTCCAGGAGCTGAGCCACTTCTTCGAGGTGGCCACCGCGGTTTCCAACCTCACCAAGCTCGGCGAGGACCTCGGTACCTTGACCACCACGTTGGCGGAACTGCTCGACGTCGAGATGTGCGGCTTCTTCCTCTATCAGGACGGGCTCGAGGCCCTGATCGCCCCGGCCGCCCCGTCCGGGATGCGGGAGAGCCGGCTCTTCAACCAGATGCGTCTCAACCAATTGCGCTTCGGTGCCAACGCATCGACCCTCATCGGTCGGGTCTTCGTCACCCAGCAGCCGACCATCATCGCCGACTGCCTGCACGACATCGAGGCCGGCCAGCTGCTGCCGCAGACGTTCGGGTACCGCGACCTGCTGCTGGTCCCGCTGGGCTCGGGCGGTCGGCCGATCGGCGTGCTGATGCTCGCCAACAAGCGAAACGGCGAGTTCAGCGGCAACTACGACGTCAAACTCGCGGCCTCGCTGGGCGCTGAGGTCGCGGTCTCGCTCCAGAACACATTCCTCTTCGAGCAGACCCGCCAGCAGGCGCTGCGGCTCGACACCTCGATGGAGATGCTGCGCCAGGTCTCACAGGCATTGACAGCGACCACCGTCGGTCCGAACGCCCTGCTCCAGGGCGTCGCCCGTGCCGTGATCGGCGTCTCCGGCGCGGCGACCTGCCTGATCACGCTGACCCAGTCCGGCAATCCGGCAGAACAAGCGGTCGAGGTGGGGGAGGGGTTGGAGCAACGACTCCAGGGCGAGGTGCTGACCCATGTGGCGCCCGGCCTCGTCACCCAGGTCGTGATCGAGCAACGCCCGGTCTTCTCGGAGGACATTCAGCTCGACGGCCGGTTCCCGCTGGATCCGCTGGCCCAGCAGTATGGCTGGCGCGCTGCCCTCGGCCTGCCGATGTTCCTCGAGCGCGAGTTCGTCGGCACGGTCTCGGTCTACTTCCGTGAGGTCCGCGCCTTCGATCCGACGCTGATGCAGGTGCTGCAGATCCTCGCCAACCAGGCGGCGGTAGCGCTCGACAACGCGCGCCGCTTTCAGCGGGAACGCCAGACCATCGAAATGTTGCAACGCGCCAACCTGGAGTTGCAGGAAGCGGACCGGATGAAGTCCGAGTTCCTCACCAACATGTCGCACGAGCTTCGCACGCCGCTGAACGCGATCATCGGCTTCTCCGAAATCATCCGGACCACCCCGGAGCTGTCCGAGGCGGAGCGCGCCGAATTCGCCGAGACGATTCACAGCAGCGGTCGCCAGCTTCTCACGCTGATCAATGACATCCTCGACCTGACCCACATCCAGGCCGGGCGGCTCGAGCTGCATCCCGCGCCCTGCCTGGTGGCCGAGGCGGTGGATGCGGCCCTCTCGGAGAACGCGGCCGCGGCCACCCAGAAGGAGCTCACGGTCACGTCGCAGGTGGACCGCGCCATGCAGGTCGTGTTCGATGCCCGGAGCCTTCGCCATATCGTCCACAACCTCGTCAACAACGCCATCAAATTCACCTCGCACCACGGGAGCGTCACGATCAGGGCGATGGAGACCGCCGCCGGCACGGTGGTCGAGGTTGCCGACACCGGCATCGGCATCAAACCGGAAGATCAGCCGCGTCTCTTCGAGGAGTTCCGGCAGATCGACGGATCGACCTCGCGCGGCTACGAGGGCATCGGTCTAGGCCTGGCGCTCTCCAAGCGCTTGGTGGAGTTGCAGGGCGGCCAGATCTGGGTCGAGAGCGTGCCGGGACGGGGCAGCACCTTCCGCTTCCTGATCCCTCGGCTTCCGGTTCTGGCCGCTGCCCCGCGAGATCCGATCTTGCAGGGACCGCTCCCGAGGGTCGCATGAGCGAGCCGACCGGCACCAGGCGGATCCTCGTCGCCGACGACGATCCCGAACGCCTCAGGGCGCTCGTCGACCGGCTCCAGCGGGAAGGCTTCGAGGTGCTCTCCGCGCAGGACGGGCTCGAGGCCCTGGACCGGGCGCGCGAGGAATTGCCGGACGCGATCATCCTCAACCTCTTACTGCGCCGGATCGACGGGCTTCGCGTCTGCGAGATCTTGAAGAGCAACCCGGCGACGACGAACATCCCGGTGCTGCTCATGGCCGGCGTGCACGTCGATGCGGACGAAGGCAAGCGCGCACTCGCCGCAGGAGCGGACCGCTTCTTGAGCGATCTGAGTCCACTCTCCACTGGCTCCGGGCGCGAGCTGACGGCCGGCCAGGACCTGGTCCAGGCGGTTCGCATGCTGCTGGGCGCGGAACCGGAGCTGGAACAGCGACCGGTCCTGCTCGCGATCGACGACGACCCAGACAACCGCGCCTTTCTCACGAAGGCGGTGTCGAAACAGGGTTTCGACGTCGTCACGGCACCGAACGCGACGCAGGCGCGGCGGCAGCTCGATGGCCGGCGCCCGGCGCTCATCTTCCTCGACGTGCAAATGCCGGAGGAAAGCGGCTTGAGCCTTTTGCCCCAGATGCTCCGCGACTTTCCCGAGTCGGTGGTCGTGATGATGACGGCCTACGGCTCCGAACAGGTGGCGGCGGAGGCCCTGCGTGGCGGTGCCGACGACTACATCGCGAAACCGATCGACCTGCACCGCCTGCGCGAGCTCCTGGAACGCAACCTGGAGAAACAGCGGCTGCGGGCGGAGCGCCAGAGTCTGGTCGAGCGGCTGAAGGACTCGAACCGGTACTTGATGCGCCAGCACGCCGCGCTCCGGCAGGCGGACGAGGAGATTCTCCAGGTCAACCGTCAGCTGGAGCAGTCGAGCCGCTACAAGTCGGAATTCCTCGCCAATATGTCCCACGAACTACGGACGCCGCTCAATGCCATCATGGGATTCAGCGAGATTCTCCTCGACGTCACCATGAACCTGACGTCAGGCGAGCGCACCGAGTTCCTGCGCAACATCCATAGCAGTGGGCAGCATCTGCTGGGCCTGATCAACGACATCCTCGACCTGGCAAAGATCGAGGCGGGGAAGATGGACCTCCACGCGGAGGACATGCCGGTCACGCAAGCGCTCCAGGAGGTCACCGCCATCCTGGAGCCGATGGCCCGCCAGCAGGGCCTACAGCTGAAGATGGTAGGCGCCGCCGAGGCCGGCGTGATGAAGGCCGACCGTAGCAAGTTCAAGCAAGTGCTCTACAACCTGCTGTCGAACGCCGTGAAGTTCACGCCCGCGCCGGGGACGATCACCGTGAGCGTCAGGGATTCCGCGGAGCAGTTGACCGTCTCCGTCGAGGACACCGGCATCGGCATGAAGCCGGAAGACCTCCCCAAGCTGTTCCGCGAGTTCGAGCAGATCGATGGGTCATACACTCGCCGCTACCAGGGCACCGGCCTGGGGCTGGCGCTCTGCCGGCGGTTCGTCGAGATGCACGGTGGCCGGATCTGGGCGGAGAGCCAATTCGGCAAAGGGTCGATCTTCACCTTCACCATCCCGCGCGAGCCGCGGCCGGCTCCCGAGCCGCCCGTCGAGGAAGTCGCGCAGACGGTCGAAAGCATGGAGCTGCCGCTGGTCCTCGTGGTCGAAGATGACCCGGCCAGCAGCCAGCGGATGACGGCCGAGATCCAGGGAGTCGGCTTCCGCGTGGCGCATGCCTTCGACGGCAACGAGGCGGTGCGCAAGGCCATGGAGATCCTGCCCGACCTGGTCGTCATGGAGACGGTGCTCCCCGTCAAGGACGGCTGGCAGGTCCTCCAGGAGTTGCGCGCCCGGGCCGCCACCGCCGACGTCCCGGTTCTGATCTGCTCGGTGACCCAGAACCGGCAGCTGATGGACCAGTTCGGTGTCGTCGGCTTCGTCGCCAAGCCGTGGGCGACCAAGACGATGCAGGATCAGCTCCGCCAGATCGGCCAGGGGATCAAGCGGCGCCGCGACCGTGTCCGGGTGCTGCTGGTCCACCGCGACCGGCGAGCGCTGGCGACGCTGGCGGCGACCCTGGTCGAAGAGGGCTTCGATGTGTTCCGGGCGCCCGGGCTGCAGGAAGCGCTGGAGAAGGCCCGCGCGGCCGCTCCCGACGTGGTCGTGC